>NC_020305.1 GCF_000341395.1 Desulfocapsa sulfexigens DSM 10523
AGCTGAAGTGCATGAACGAGAGCTAAAAAAAGGCAACCGCAACAGAGCGACTCTTGCCGTTGCACGGAAACTGGTGGCATACATGCTGGCGGTTGATAAAAGCCAAAAGAAATTTACTCCAAAGGAGGTACTGGACAAAGCAGCTTAAATGAATTGTGATTTTGCGGCTTGGTTTTCCTGCTGATCCTTTCGTTCTGGGGACTGTGCGAGCTTGAGGGTGATGCACCGATATTGTGTTTAAAGGTCAGCGGGTTTTGATCCAAACTCAATCTTCTGTGACGGCGAACAGCCTGATACTGTAAATAGATGTCTGGTCACAAGCCATTTGTTGACCCAAGGGATAGTAGAAAAAAACAAAGCGGCAAAACGTAACGAAAAAGACAGTTTTTTCACAATGCCCGTCCGGTGGAATAGGCCCTGTGACTACGAATATTCACGGGTTCTCCGTCGCAGGGCCTATTCCACCGAACTCTGTGCTGGAAATAACCAGACCAGGTAGGCTGGGACACAGGAAATCTCCGTTTTCCACTTGACTTTACTTATCATAGATGTCCCCACTTCCGGCTAGCCATGCAAGGTTCTACCTTTAATCAACTCAGCATTCTTAATCGGCTTGAAGGATCTCCAACGAGAATCTTCCGCACAGCGGAAAACCATGAATCCTTCTGTTGCTGTAGCCAAGTCTTTATAGATGTATTCAGCTATCCCTTTTGCGTGGGATGCCAACCCGCCAGAGTCGGCGAAGTAGAGTTCCAAGAATGAGTTTAGTTCGGGGCCATTGATGATTGATTTGCCGACCAATCCAACTACAAACACCTTCCCGTTAGTCTTGTGAGCGTATAAAAGTATGTCAGCATCGTTCTCAATACCGACACTGACAAGTTCCTTGGATTTGTCAAGATAAGCTTGGAAAGCTTCCAATGGTATCGATTCTTCACCGGCTAAAAAATTAATGATTCTTTTTTTTATGGGATTCAAGTTTTCTCTCCTTTTAACGATCTAAATAAGCTGCGGCGCAACCTGTATTTACCACGTCAGCGCAGCCACGTTTCTCGTCGTCAGCTTGATTTTTTGGTTAACCGAATATTTGTCTTTCATTTGTTTTAAAAAATGCAGGAGCTTTTTTTGAAGCGAATAAAACAACAGCTTGTTTGGCATTTAAACAAGATATTGATCTCCAACCTAAGTTTACAAAATCTTTCGCATTGATTTCTTCATTGCTGACAAGAGATGCTCTTGTTCTCGTAACATAAAAAACTAAATCTAACTCATTTTTAGTAGTTAAATAAACATCTGACTCAGACAGTTTTTGACTTTCTAAAAGCACTAGATCATACATCCGAGTGATTTCGGGAGTATCTTGGGCAACTGTCGCTGGTAGTTCAATGTCTTCAAGTTTTCTTGCTGACTTAATTGCGTTGTATTGATCTTTATAATATTTGCTTCGCAAAATACAGGGGTCAGGAATCTCCTTAATTTGAAAACTGCATTTTCGAAATTCTACATCGGTTTTGCTATTCTGTTCATGAGATATAATTTCAGAATTTTCATGCGGGATTCCTAGGAACTTTAGCAATTCTTTGACCACCCAACGTTCTCTTTCTTCCTTACCTCGATTTGAGTAGAAATAAAGAGCATCTTGCGCGGCATCTTTTATGTTCTGTAGGATTTCGTGTTCTTCCATGTGGGATTACTTTTATCGGTTAACAAGTTAGTATCTAGTTTCTTGATATCTACATAAAGTCTAAAATGATGACAACGTAATTTCAGTGATATATGTTGGTTTCTAACCTGATATCATTCCATACGGCCTGAATAACAAGAAACCGGATATCATTAATTAATGATTCAAATCCCTGCACAGTTTCATCTCTAAACACGAGCTCTATGACCCATCACAAGCCAGAGCAACAATAATTCTTGGAAGTCAGAGAGCTGGCTTCCACGAAGACAACATACTTCCAAATTCAGTTCCTATTGATATCCCCTCACTGTGTCCAATGATTTGTGCGTCAACAATCATAACTATCCTAAGAATGATACAAGACATATAAATGATAGAGAGTGGAAATTTATGCCTGCCCCGACTGCTTACCCTAACAACATATGAATGCTACAAGTGGTCAGGTTTTTCTTGATTCCCAAAAGATATTCATGGTACCTTCTGACAAACCACAGGAGATCAAAATGGAAACCAAGGAACAGCAACTTACGGCAAAAGAACATAAAGATATTGCCCGGATAGATCAAGATGCCAAGCATACTCATGGGTGGTATGTCCGGATACGATTCCAGGGAAAAACGAAGACGAAATTTTTCTCTGACAAGAAGTGTGGGGGCAGTGAAATAGCCTTGGATTTGGCTATCTCGTGGCGAAACACTACAGAAAAATCACTTGGGAAAATAAGAACGGATAAGCGCCTGGTTACCACTACAAATACTGGAACAGGTGTGGTTGGTGTCCGGCTCAATGAGAAAACCAATAAATATGATGTAAGTTGGCTCACCCCTGAAGGCAAGCAGGGGAAGACATCAGTCTCTATCAGAAAGCATGGCAAAGAAGCTGCATTTATTAGAGCCTGCACTATTCGTCACGAAAAAGAAAGACTCCGGTTGGGCGGTGATTATTGAGGTCGCAGGTGCCCTCCCTTCAAGTAGCTATAAGAACCCTGCCCATAACTCCAAATACAATATCGTAGATTTCAGGATCACTAGATGCGCTCTTCCCTGCTACATTCAATGTTTCGATCTGATTTTTCTTAACCCACCCTATGATTTCCTCTCCGGCTTCATCGATGGAAAGTTTTTTCATATCCAGATGCAACCATGGCTTACAGTGCTTAATAGCAAGTTTCCTGGTGAGATCAGAGCCACCTGACAATTTGCCCTGCTGAAAAATGACAGTTCCATCGGAATCCATAACATTCTGCTCTGTACGTTTTGGATAACCCCTGGTCGGCATTTCCTTCATAATATACTTTATGTCCAGAGGGCCTTCTATTGTCCTGCACCCGTTTGTCCACCTGATATTATCTTCTTTAGCATTAAAGTTTACCTATAAGTCAACCAACTGGTTCTGCTTCCGAAGACTCCACTGGAAACGATGATATCCTGTGCATTATAGGGAATGAATTGGAAGTCAACGAATAGACTTCCAATTCAATTCACCTTCTGCCCTATGATTCATATGTCAATAATCACAATAATGATACAAGTCATATAAATGATTTTTGAGACAGCTCCCCAAAGGACGGTACCAAGAATCCTATTATCATGCGCCGCAGGCCAAGCCCACCCCGGAATCCTGGTCAGGTGTGTTGTCCGGCTGAACTTTGGAGCGAAGATCAGGGCAGGTATTACCGCCAATGGTGGGATATAACAGACGGACAACACCACTTTAGGCTGGACTTGGATATACTCCCGGAACGTGGACCGGGCGGGCTCCCAGGGTAGTTCCTGGGTGCGTGACCGGAGCAAGTATCCTGGATCTACCACGGAGCTGTTCGGGATCGGGTGTGGCCTCCGCGCTTTTGCGGTGGACACCATACTAAGCAGGTGATGGAGATACCACCAGACCGCACAGAGGCAGGGCCCCTGGCTGTTGTTGGCCAGGTGCACTGCCGAAGCTGGGAGTTTGCATCACCGGGTCATGCGCGCGGCAACCTACCTGGCATCTGCACGGATGGAGCGCAGGTCGCGGCTTCTGCTGGCTTGGCCGGGCGATGCGAAAGAACGGCGGTTGTTTTGCCGGGCTGCAGCCGACCGGGAAAGACAATTGCAGAGGACGTGCCGGAGCGGGTGCGGGATGATATATATAAGAGGCACCTTTAATCGATCCATTGACAAGAAATTCAGACCTTCGATGCGGCAATCTGGACCTGATGTAACCCAGTAACAACCCGACAACCTAAATGAAACGTCCATACCCGTACGGAGCTGGGATATCCCCACCTGGCTACCCGACTAGATGATGTTACTCATAAAAAAACTGATATATCTCCCCATTTCCTATCTATTAACCACCCGTACACTCCTCTGTCATCAATTTCCAGCAAATTTTCAATCCCCGAAAACCACAATTACATGGATCATTTATACTTTTCAGATAACTACTTGTTATTTATTGACATTGTCTCGAGAACATTTTAAACTTATCGTGCGATGGCATCATACTTATATACACTAAGCCCCAAAATAGCTTAACAACTAAGAGCGAACCTTTTGAAAATTGGCCTTTTACTCTGTGATCATGTACTCGAACCATTGAGAGAAGCTGCGAAGGGTGACTATGATTGTATGTACGAAGCAATGGTCACCAAGGCTGCTCATCAGATACACTTAGCGGCCCCTCTTACTATCAAAAAATATTTTGTGATCGACGAATATTTCCCAGACTCACCTAATGATTGTGACGCATGGTTAGTAACATGCTCCCACCACGATGCAAATGAAGATAACCATTGGATTTCTCGGTTAAAATGTTTCGTTTTAGAAATAATAGAATACAGAAAGCCATTAGCTGGAATTTGCTTTGGCCATCAATTAATTTCATTAGTCCTTGGCGGGAAAGTGGCAAGACGAAATAAATGGATCGCTGGTGTACAGAAAGTTCACCTCAGGTCAAATCAATTCTCATCACAACCTAACATAAAACTATTAAGTCTTCATAGAGACGAGGTCACAGTCGCACCTCCAAATGCCAACGTTATTGCTTCATCTTCCCAAGTTCCGATAGCAATGCTATCCATACCACCTAATATCTTGACTTTTCAGCATCATATGGAGTACACAAAAAGGTATTTAATAGCCCTAATTAATTCCAGAAAAGATCTTATAGGATCAGAAATCACCCAAATTGCACTAAATGGAATGAGTCAGGATTTGGATAGCAGTTATGCTGGAAGACTACTTTTGAAGTTCCTAGCCCAACACAGAAATTTAAATCAATAAAGACCATCAACACATTTAATAGATCGAAGGAGAAATCATGCCTGCTAAGCCTATCGTTGCAATCAAAGTTGGAGATCACCTTATACAGCCATGGATTGACAGAATGACTCCATTGCTTCCGGAGTTTGACTTTATTTCATGGCATGATAATCCTGACCAGGATCTTGTAGAATACGTTATTGGCTGGTGTCCTGATGCTAGGTGGATAAACGGCTTTCCAAATATTAAAGCTGTCGTTTCTGTGGGTTCGGGTGTAGATCATATCATTCACCTAGATGAATTAAAAGATACTATCCCAGTAATAAGGACAGTTTCAGACGATCTTATTCAAAGAGTGCGAGAGTTTGCAGCGCTTAGCGTTTTATCCTGGCATCGACAATTCCCTCAAATAATAGAAAATAATAGCATTAGAGAATGGAAAAGATTCTCAATGGAAACCTCTAGCTATTATAAAGTTGGTGTAATGGGCTATGGTTCTATGGGCAAAGCCGTTGCGGAAACATTATCGTCACTTGGTTACAATGTTTCAGTTTGGGCAAATAGTAAGCGAGATCTTCCTTACAATTATTACTATGGACGGGACAGTCTTAGTAAATTCGCAAAAGATTTGGACATCCTGATCTGCTTACTCCCACTAACCAATGAAACAGAGAACATCCTCAATGAAGAATTAATGAGAAGTATGAATCAGGGAGGATGTGTTATTAATTTTGCAAGGGGAGCACATTTAGTAGATGATGACCTATTCAAAGTCTTAGATGATAGTCATTTATCAGCAGCCTACCTTGATGGATTTAGAGAAGAACCTCTTCCCTATAATTCCAAATTTCTTTCCCACGAGAAAGTAATCGTCACCTTTCATTCAGCAGGGTACATTTCACCTGACATTGGCCCTAAAGTTATAGCTGCAAATATCCAAAAGTTTGAGCGTAATGAAACGCCATGGCCTATGTATAATAGAGAAAAAGGATTCTAATATGGCTAATTGGCAGCTTCTAGTCCAAGCCCCTAGTACAGGTTTTCTACTTTCAGTTGTTGGAGTCGCTATAAGCCTTATTGGAACAACCGTAGGTATCTATACATTACTAAAGGTAAAAAAAGTAGTAAAGGCCCAGATTGAGGAGAGAAAGCTAACGCAAGAGTTGCTTGATGTAGATCAAATAGAGAAAGATCTAAGACGAGTTGTTTCTAAACTAATGCAGGTTAATGACCACGACTCGGTTTCGCTCGCTAACGCACTCTCACAACGTTTGGGGGCAATCCAGGGTACAAGGAGAGTAATTGATCATGGTGCATCAGCTTGCGGTTGTGCATCGGGCGATGCTGTTTCCATTAAAACTGGTTTTTTCTGTTCGACACATGTTGATGATTTCATAGAACAAAGCACCTCTCGTATTGACCTCATGACTGGTAGTACAAGGCTAATAGCAGGGTATTTTACTATGGACAAGATCAAACAGGCATGTGAACGTGGTGTCAAGGTCCGGATAGTTGGGCTATCCCCCGAGGCACCTGATGATATTTTATTAGATGCAGCAAAAACTGTCTCAAAGCCAGCCCCTGAAACAGCCGAAGACTATCGTAACCTTATAAAGGCAAACCACAACGAAATTAGCAAGGTCGTAAACTCTTGGCCTGCACAAACAAAAGAACGATTTGAATACCGGGAGAATTTTGGTGTCCCCAGGGTATCTATTGCAAAATCAGATGATGTAATATGCTTAGGTTTCTTACAATTGTTTAGAGATGCCCAGCCTGAAAAAATCAACGATAGGCAATACATCAAGATTCCCCAAGATTCAGAGTTGGGAAGTGTAGTAATGAAACACTTTGAGCAGGGTTGGAGTGAAAGTAAGAAAATCATACCAGCAAAAAGCGGATAACATAAATATTTCCTGTGGTTCTTCGCACTTTCTGAGGACAACATCATGGCCAGTTTTGCATTTTTCTTGGATCCGCTTGATACTTTATCCTTAGACAAGGATTCAACCTTACAGATAATAAAGCAAGGATATTTAAAAGGTCATGATGTCGCCGTATTTCATGATAAGGATCTAATAGTCCGAGATGGTGCTGTTATTATCAACTCAAGAATTATTGATTTTACAGCAGAAACACTCTCGGCACAGGTTGATTGCAAAAAAGATATTACTGACTTCGATATACTTTTTGTTCGCAGGGACCCACCAGTAACCATTGAATTCTACACTAGTTTAAGCATACTCTCATCAATCGAAGCTAATATCCCCTGTATAAACTCTCCTTCTTCTATTTTAACCTTTCCCGAAAAAATTGGGCCTACCACCTTTAAACAACTACACCCTCCAACATTAATTTCCAGTAATCTTTCCGAAATCTATGACTTTAAAAAAGAACATGGAGCTGTCGTAGTAAAACCGTTATACAATTACTGTGGAAATGGGGTTTATATTAGTTTACAAAATGATCGAAATTTCAACTCTATCCTCTCACTGTTCAAAATGAACAGTAATACGCCTATATTATTGCAGAAATTCATAGAAGACGTTTCAGACGGCGACAGACGGATCATAATGCTAGGTGGTGAACCCGTAGGTGCCATAAACCGTAAGGCAAGCCCCAATGATTTTAGATGCAATATGTTTGCTGGTGGAACCCCAACACTTCATAACCTATCGTCGACCGAATTAGAAATGTGTGCCCAAATAAGCCCGATACTGACTGAAAGAGGTCTACATCTAGTTGGAATTGATATTATTGGCAACTATATAACAGAAATTAATACAACCGCACCTACAGGTATATTTCAAATTGCCGACCTTGGTGGCCCGAATCTATGTGCTACAATAATTGACTACGCAGAAACGCTAATAAAATGAGCTATCCAACAAATACATCAGACATTGAGGTTCCATTTCTCAAAATTTCAGGCTCTCCCAAAGAAATGGGCCTAACTCATGGAGAAACATATCGTAATTTAATAGGAACTCTCTTCGAAATACGCCATGAATTACTCTTAAAAGGTGCCAAAGGATCTGATGAAAATAAAATTGAAGACATAGCGTATTCTTTCTGGAAATATATCAGCAATTTTGACAAGCCCTTAGCAATAGAATTGGAATCAACAGCCAAAGCAGCGAATATTCTTCCATGGAAGCTGGTTGTTGCAGGTGGTTTCACTGATCTTATGGATGCGCTTTCAACTACTATTCATCCAGATTATCATGAATGCACCGTTGCCATCGACCCTGCCAAAGGCTTCATCGCTGGAACATGGGACAGCCACCCCGAAGCAGGAGAAGCACTAATCCTGTTAGAACGACACCCGAATAACGGCCCTGCAACTCTAGCCCTCACAACAGCTGGCTGGCCATGTCAACAAGGCCTCAATAGTTATGGTGTTGGATTTGCGATTACCAATCTCACCCCAAACAAATCTTCAAAACATGGCCTAGTTTATATTGCTGCTAATGCTTTCTTAGGAACAGCACAAAGTACATCTCACATCTTAAACCAGCTAAAAACAGAAACTTATTGCTCAGGCCATTCTTACATTGTTCTTGATAGAACTGGATCTGGTGCAATTATGGAAACAACCAACACCACAACTAATATTTTACAAATTAACTCTCTCACCACCAAGGCTAATCATTACCTATCTGGGCCACAAAGCATTGATAACAACAGTAATTATCTCTACTATGACTACAGTATTTCACGTGAAAAGGAATTACATGAGAACATATCCCAAATGGCTAATGCACAAGATTTTCCTAGTTGCCTCTTTAATTCTCAGAAAGTCAATCGTACTGATAGTTCTCAGGTAGCTATCACTTGCGCACATTTTCTAATTTCGGTAATCGATAATACGATTTGGTACGCAAAAGGCCCTGCTCTTCCTCCTCTAAAATATCAGATGCTATCAAAAACATTAAGTGACGAGTAAAATGAAAATAGCAATTATATTCCCACCAATTTTTGACCCTTCAATGCCATACTTGGCACCTTTTCAGCTGAAATCTTACATAAAAAAGCGTAGACCTTCATGTGAAATAGATGTCTGCGACCTAAACATTCTTTTCTTTAATAGCATTGTAAATAACCCATACAAAAATTTTAACTACAGTTTAAACAATACCTCGTCATATGAATCAATTATTACATGTGAAAGCAGTATCACAAGCGCGTTATCTAATTGGTCTCAAACCCATGGCGTTGAAATAACAAGACAAAGTGCTGACTATTTTTTTGATACCAGCAATTCTGAAGGCTATGAATCATTTTTAGAAAATACGACACCATTTGAAAACTACCTAAGCAACCTTATAATCAATCATATTGACATTCCAAAATATGATCTTTTCTTCTTCTCTATTACTTCTTATGAACAGCTCCTCCCCTCTTTAATCCTGTCTAAAATTGTAAAGTCGATGAACAAAACGACGAATATTTGCCTTGGGGGAAATATTATATCAAGAATTTTCAAAGGGCTCCTTAATAGTCCCCTGCTAACTTCTATTGATTTCCTTGTCATTAAAGAAGGAGAACTACCTAGCGTAAATCTTGTCGATTATCTATCAAATCGTAAGCCTGGTAACCTAACCAATAGTCTCATTGAAGTTTCAACCAAAAAAGTTATCGACAGAACTCAGAAATCTAAAATTTTTGAAATAGACCAAATTCCTACTATTGAATTTAACGAAGAAGAGTTAGGCTTATATTTCTCACCTGAACCTGTGATACCAATTTCATTGGCTAGGGGTTGCAGCTGGGGAAAGTGTTCATATTGCGGCATTCACACGGTATGGGGTTCCGGATATCGAACAAAGCTCCCCATTAAACTTGCTAATGAAATTGAGAATCACAAAAGAAGGTATTCAACTAATAATTTCCGCTTAATTGACGAATCTCCTGCAATCAAAGACCTACTTAAACTCTCCGACGAACTAATCAGTAAAAACCTTGAAGTCAACATCGAAACTTATTTAAACCTAAGCTCAGCACTTTCAGATCGAGAAACAACAAATACACTTTACGAAGCAGGATTCAACCAGCTATTTCTTGGAATTGAAAGTTTGAACAAGGAATTATTGACAGAAATTGGTAAATCCATAAATCACCCCAACCGGTATGCTGATTTACTTGAAAGTACACACGAAGCAGGGATATCAAACTATTCCTTCCTTATGGTTGGCCTACCTAATGATTCAATCAATAATGAATTAGAAGTTGAGAAGTTTGTACTTTCAAATAGTGACATTGATACAATAGCTATTTCAAGCTTTATACCACTCAGCAACTCACCAATGTATTCAGACATCAGCTTTCAATCCAAACACGGTATCAAGTTTACACCCAGGGGGCCATTGACAACTAGGTGTGATTACAAAACAAATAACAGAGACGTCAGTGAAGAAACCAATAATAGAGCCAAGGCAATGGCTAATCGGATCTTCATAGGACGAAGAGATCTCTGCCTCTCTAGCAATATCCCCTATGAATCCCGGTTTTATTTAATCAATAAATTTGGAAACAATTGCTTTAAGGACTTAGCAAAAGCCACCAGTTTCAGTTTTAATGAACCTCTGATAAGTACAGAGCTAGACGGCAGGCTTACTGGCCTAAAATAACAAGATAAATAAATCTACGGAAAATAGAGTTGTTAACTGTTCAGCCGCAATCGCATAGCACTATATTTTGTAAACAGGAGCGTTAGGATTACAATTTAAGTTTAAATCATGTGTTTCTTCCAAATAACCATTCTATTTTACCTTTCGTTATCTTAAGGTAAGGTCTCTGCGTAGGCACTGTCTTCAAATCTAAATCATCCTTCATACAAGCCTTCCAATGCAATTGATATTCATCTTGATATTCCACTCCTATTATGTTCTATGATTTATATGCCAACAATATCAACAATCAGAAGAATGATAAAAGGTGTATAAATGATAGTGGCAATAGTTAACCAAAAAGGCGGCACGGGCAAAACCACGATAGCCGTCAACCTCGCTTTTGGAACCGCTAACGCAAAATATCCTACCGCCCTGGTCGATGCCGATACCCAGGCAACCTGTCTCCATTTTTATGGTAACCAGGACATAGAAAACCTTACCGTCTGTTCTGCCGGTGATGATGTCCGGGAAACGGTGCAACAGTTGAGCAAGGATCACCGCTTTGTTTTTATAGACACAGCCCCTCACGATAACGATTCCATGTACCTTGCCATGGTCACTGCTGATCTGATAATCATCCCCACCAGACCACGGCCCTTTGATCTTCACTCCTCGGAAAAGGTAGTGGAGATGCTCCGGAGTATCGAGAACGAGTATGGCTACACGCCCTGCTATTTCCTCCTCAATCAAGTAAAACACGGTACCATTCTCGGCAGGGAAACCCTGGATTATATCCAGCACAACTTTGAACTGCCTGTCCTGAAAACCCAGATCCATGATTATGAGATTTACGGACAGGCGCCATTATCCGGACAATCCGTATTCCTCTACGCACCCAAGCATAAAGCAGCTCAAGAGTTGAGAAACCTGCTGCGAGAGATGAACAAAATATACAAATCTCAATAATGATATATGACACATAAATATTATATATGTTTTATGGCATTTAAAACCCAACTATGATATATAAAATATAAATCATTCATATAATTATAGACAGGAGGTAATCCATGGGCTTGCTCGACAGCACAGTGATGAAGCAGAAAAAACCAATCAGCAAGAGCAGTGAAGAAATATTAGCTGCCAGGCGTAAAACCACTCCGACTGTAAAAGGCAAGGCCGGGAGACCTGCCAAGTACCCAAGAGATGAAAACACCAAGCGCATGAATGTGTTTATCCCTGGTGATATCCACAAACAGCTCAGACAGGCGAGTGTCGATTTGGATGCTTCGATGAATGAAATTATTGTTGATGCTTTACTGGCAAAGTTCAAGAAGTGAGGCACAGGGGGGACAATAAGATCCTGGCTACTATTGAACAAGTGGAGTGGGCCAGAAACATACTCTCCATACCGATACTATAACGAATATGCGGCGGAACACTTTAGAGAAGAAATTTAACAAAAACATATTTGTTTAGGTTTTTATTTTTAACACAAGAGAAATATGTTGAATATTATTTTACAACATGAAAAATTCACATCAACAGTTACATGTATCTTTACGACTCGTTCGTATCGTGTGCAGGTTTAAGATTAAACCTGCCATGATCGTGTTTGTAACACACTATTTCAGCACGTAATTGATCACCCGCATCAAACTCTTCAAGTAATAACGCGCCAGCATCTTTAAGTTTATTAAATTCAGAAATGTGTATCAAGCCAGTGCCTTCAATACCAAATTCAACGAACAGGCCGTATTTCTTTATCCCTGTTACCTGGCAGTCAACTACTCTACCAGGAGGATATTTTTTTTGTAATGTTTCCGTATCAGAAGTACTACTTGCCTTCTCTTTTAGTTTTTGGACATATTCTTTTGGTTCTGTAATATTGCAAAAATCATGAATTCTCTCTTCTGCTAATATAGCTTCAGGGTTTGCCAGATAACTATCTTTATATTCTTCTAAGTAAGATAGCAAAACTGAGGCATTATCAACTGATGAAGAGTATGACATGTGTCCTTTACCTTTACTCCCAATTAATCTATCTGCTATATCTTCCGCAATGCGTGCATCTTTAAACCATACATCTTCAGAACACGTTGAAAGGTAATCTAAATTTATGAGTAAATCCAGATGGACATGTCCAGATGGAGCAATTGAAATAAGGTCATCAATTGAAAATTGATTGATGTTTTGAGACTCAGTTGATATACATCCCGCCTTGATTAGTTCAGATATTTCATCAGATAACCTTCTTTCGTCATGCCCATATGCTACTAGTTCATTAATGATTGTCGCGGTTTTATGATACCCAAGCATCCCGCTTGGACCTTTAGTTCGATATTTTTTCTTTAACCAAGATAAAACTGACAACCTCGCAAAAGGATCTGGTATTATATCTTCTGGAAAAGATGCAAAAATATTTTTAACGAGGCTGTTAGCATCATTGTAGTACCTTCTGTTCCCGCGAAAAAGAACCCTGGTAACGATATGCTTTGGTAAAACATAATCACCCTTTGCATGCCTTATTTTAAATATCTGGTCTTCATGAATGTGTCCACTTTTGCAAAAATCAAGAAAAATTTCCAACCCTTTTCTGATATTTGACCCAGCAATTCCTGAAACTATTCGCCTAAAAAGTGCATCATTTTGGAATAGTGAACGCAAAATACAAGCTAAATAATATGCTTGTTCAGATTGTGGATATTCAACTCGAAATCCATTTGGAAGAACATAGGACAATGAATTCTCTTTCTCCGTATCCATTTCAGCGAGAGCAAGTTTGACTCTCTTGTAAAGAACATCCATGAATAGTGGCGCATCAATTCGGAAGACTAAATCTTTGATGACTGTATCTAGTGGTGGTTCTGTTCTGTGGTGATCATATGTGGTGTCACGGATAGGTAGAAATACTAGACATCTACATGTTTTTTGGAGCCATTTCGCTACATCAAACATTAGCAATTGGTCGTCTCGATTCCGTTTGTCACTATTATCAAGTGACACAATTAATAACTTTTGTCTCTCAGCACAAAAATGGCGAATACATGCATTCATAGTTGCATCTGTATCACCTTGCACTCTGATCAACTCATCCGCCAAAAGGCTTTTATATTTGTCT
Source organism: Desulfocapsa sulfexigens DSM 10523 (assembly GCF_000341395.1). Lineage (GTDB taxonomy): Bacteria > Desulfobacterota > Desulfobulbia > Desulfobulbales > Desulfocapsaceae > Desulfocapsa > Desulfocapsa sulfexigens. The sequence goes on from NC_020305.1 coordinate 13,663, forward strand.
GAATACTCGTCAAAATAGGCCCCAGCACCTTTTTTAATTTTATTAAGCTCAACACTATATAATTTTTCTAAAAAAGGTAGACTGTCGAAATCAATATCAGCGTTATGGTTCCTGAATTCATTAATTATCTCATTCTCCAACCAAGAATAAATCACCCCTCTTGAAAGAGGTGCCAGATTCATATTAATGGATATCCACACAGTTGATTCTTTAATTTCTTCAGGTAAGGAGACTTCCCTTAGATAATCAATGAATGTTGATTTTCCGCTCCCAACACCTCCAATAAGAACTAATAATTGGTGGTGAAGTTTGTCGTTTGGTGTAAGAGTTCTCAACAGTTCACTTGGGTCTGTCGTTGAAATTTGATGAGCATCTGTGATACTTGGCGGATTTGCTGCGCGGATTATTTTGTCAATCGGATCTACATGTCTGAGGCGCCTTGTTGATTTTACATAAGCTTTCTTAACAATGTTTTTTCTTTCCTCCTCTGATTCAGGGTTGAACAAATGCCGATACTCAAGTGCCAAAGTATTACCAAACGAATTTAGCTTCACTTCCTCATTTCTTACTGATCGTCCTCCTATAATGTTTGTAGGTCTCTTAAATTGAACATTGCCTCTCAATTTTTTTTGTTCTACATCAGAGAATTTTTCTAAATTTACCTTACAACCAAATGTAATCAATTTTGCGAGATTTGGATGAGATGCGTCTATTTCAGTATTAGAAATTTCTAGTAATATTGAACTGTCATCCCATGAGCCACAAATTGTACGTAATGAATTCGTTGCGATTAATTTCTGACAAGGATTAAAATGAGAAGGAAAAAGTGAATTTATTTCACCTGCATATAGCCTTGCTTCACGAATAGCCTCTTCAAGGTTGTTATCCTCTGGATGTTTTGCTTCAATTACAAGAACAGGAAGGCCGTGTAAGATAACTATATAGTCCGGATAGTATAGTTTTTTTGCCCTTCCCTTGTCTATTTCAAGCTGCCTAATATCTGGCTTGGTTCTAAAGTCGCATGAAGAGTATCCTAACCCAACAGGTTGACTATTAGTAAGTAGTGGAAGAATGAACTTCTGCTCGACATCGCTTTCATTCTTTATATCTTTCTCAGAAATCATTCAATTTCCCTCGATTAAGCCTATTAATTGTTCATTTGGCAGTTTCAAAGTATACTAGCAATACAGTCATATCCATATATTCACATACATATGCCACAACATTCGAAGTCAACATATTTCCAACTCTCTATTTTAATCCAAAACAAAGATATTGAGGATATAGACTGAGTTGGTAATACGGAAATAATGAATTAATTATTCCACTAGTTACATATTCAAACATTTAAACATCCTCCCCCAGCCGCTCCCCAATAAAAACAGCTAACATCCCCTCAACCATTCCAGGGGTCACCCCTGCCTCATCATATCGTTTCAGCACAATCGTGTTGCCGGTCGCCACTAGGTTCTCGCGGAATTCAGCCAAAAAAGCTTCTCTCTCCCCTTCCCCCATGGATTCATACCGTGACATGGCAAGTTCCTGTTTCTGCCTTTTTTCGGCTTCCTGGCCATCTTCCTGCTGTTTTTTAGCTATCCTCTCCTGGATAACAGCTTTTTGCTGTACTTCATACTCCACTTCAATAATTGATTCCTGCGGCTTCCATCCCTCTTCAATGGCCTTCCTGGCAATGCCTCCGACACTCTCCACCTTCTGGCCGCGCTTTCGCACCTTGTTTATATATTCTCTTGCCATCTGCAAGGCCGCCTTAATGTGATCATGGCCGTACTCTTCCACCAGCTCCTGTGCTTTTTTCTCGGGAGAAATACCGAACTCCATGATCAGAATATCTTCCATGGAGGTCTGCCCTCCCCTGTCACTTATTCCTGGAAGCTCCATCTGCTGATAGCGTTTATTTTTGCTCCAGGTAAACTCAATCTCCTGTACCTTCCGTCCCTTCTTGATCTGGATAAAATCAAATTGAACATCGGTCTTGGCGGCTATATCCTTTTTGGCTGGCAACAGAACTTTTGATTTAAAATGACCAAACAGCCGGTATGTTCCTTCGGGAATGGCCAGATATTCACGGAGCCAGGAAAGCTCAACTCTTGCAGATTTGCGGTGATCCACATTGGCAAGCCCCTGGTTGTACTTGATGAACTGATAAATTCGCAGGGAGTAGTGATTTCTTAGACGAATGACCGCCCTTGCTTCTCCAAGGGTGGTGAAATTACCTTTCAGGGCAAGAAGAAACGGTTTGAGGGTCGGGTCAAAGCGTAATTCAACACACCCTTTCCCTGGGATAATAGAGGCGGAAGAGCACCAGGTGGTTTTGTCGATCCGGCCATCTGCCTTTTCATCCGGATTGATCCAGCGAATAACCTTCTTCAGCAGCCCTTCTGTGGCCTCATCAAAACGAGCATAGAGATCATTGCGGCTGCCCCCCATGATATTGCAGAGTTCCCTGATGGATATCCGGTAGGGCTTGAAATCCTTATCACCTCGTTGGATCAGCGACAGCATATAGAGCACCAACCGCTGTTCGTTAATCTTCAATTGCGGCCATTGTGCTTCTATGAGCAGATCATTAGAGGCAGCTATCAGACCACCGCCCTCTTCCTTTTTGATCACCTCGTCAGTCAAAGCAATACACCCTATTTACTTGTTAATTGTATGATTCTACTGTATCAGTAACACTTAAATACCGATGCTATCACCTGTCAAGAAAATAGTGATAGTTAGTTTCTGCACATCCGAGAATGGTGATAGTTAAGAAAGAATCAGGGAGTAATTACCCTCCAATCATTACGCTAATGGGCACATCCGAGAATGGTGATAGTTCATCCGAATTCGGTGATAGTTGAGAAAGAGTAAAGCAAACAATGCCCCTGTAACCCTTACTGGCAAGTACTTTACTGCCTATGTGTTCTCAATATCCATTCCCCCGAGAATAGTGATAGTTCATCCGAGAATGGTGATAATAACTCCGAGTTTAGTGATAGTTCATCCGAGTTTGGTGATAGTTAGTCCGAGAATGGTGATAGTTTGAGCAAAATATTCTTTATTTTTCATGTAATTACGTCACCTGTAATAACAACAAATAATACAAATATAAAAACAACAACATGGTCGGCAAGCCGCCCGCTCTTTTTGCTGTCTGTTTTTTTATTTTTATAAATCAACAAAGGAGAGACAATGGGACCACTAGGGGAACAATGTAAAAGGTGCTATTTCTTTGAAGAAGATGATTCAAGTAAAGTGTTTGGTCTGGGAGTGTGTATGAGGTTTCCTCCAGCAACACCCCCAGAAAATGATTTACGTCGTCCTGATGAGCCTGAAGTAGGAAGACATCCCTGGCGGCCAACAGTTGTACATAGGGAGAGGTGGTGTGGCGAATACAAAATTGGTGATAAATGATAATCTTGAACAGTATAGTCAATTAGTCCATCTCAGAACCTTCTTTCCCTGAGTAATAACATTCTCCAGCTTGAAGGAATCAGATCCAGCGCACCAGTCATGAGTTTTCTTCCCCCCGTTATATCCATCAACAGCCAGGCCATTCTTCACCAGGATGGCCCCCAGGTCTTTCCCGTCAAATTCTACGTCGGCAATGATCCTGAAATACTTCCCCCGGCCAACTTTGTGGAGATTGATCTGTTTTGCTGACCTAAGCAGAGAGCGAACCATTTTTTTAGCCTGTCGGGCTTTTTCCAGTTCAGCCGGACATCCTGCTTTCATTTCTGGAGTATCGATCCCCCTGATCCGGATCATCATGTCGCTACCTATGATAGGATGAACTCCTGGAATGTTTACGGTGATAGTATCCCCATCATAGTTTTTCACATAATGTACGCCTTTAAAACTACCGTAAGTGTGATCCTTTTTTGCTCCGTTAACACTTATTGGTAGAAAAACGAGGGCTAATAGAAAACAAACAAACTTTACTGTGCGCATATATTATGTTACCATTTTAGTATAGATGTTTTAAAAAACCATCAAGAAGGGGCTCAAATGAGACATTACAGCACGATTCTAAGGGAAGAAAGGGAAAAAGCCGATTTGTCACGAAGGGCTGTAGCGAAGGTTGCAGGTATCTCCGAGGGGCACTTGCGTTTTCTGGAAAGAGGGGATCGGGATACAAAACCGGCAACTCTTCGTAAGTTGGCCCTGGCTATCGGCATAGATGAGCGGGAGTTGATGGAGTCCTGGTTAAAGGAAAATATGCCGGCAATGGATTATTCCGATCTGGCTGCACGTCTTCCAAAAGGAATTGATGTGGCCCAGCTCGAAGAAATGTATCAGATTCCGGAGGCAAAACAGATTCTTCAGGAAGCGGAGCTGATCACGGCGAGTCAATTCAAGAATATCAGTGCCTCTGAGTTGTTCAGGATCCGAGGGGCTCTCCGCAACTGCCTTGGTTTTATCCGTGAACTTGAGAACAACACGTAATAATTGATATTATTCTTGTTTGAAATGTATCATTATGTTAGGAAAAAGTTTGAATAAAGTGGCGTCCACATATAAGATATTGGAAGTCATTTTCATTGAAATGGAGAATTTTGAATGAGTCAGGCATCGTCCCAGACAAATTTTTGGGAACTTTTTATACGGCTGGAATTTAATGAAAGCGAAAGGCCCAAAGAAGGGTGGAAGGTTTTGGAGAGGACCCCTCAGGGCTTGAAGGAAATAACAACCCGTCGCAACAAGGCCGTTAAGTTTAAACAGATAAAGGATCTATTCGCCTGGATCAAGGAAAACAGAACAGGGTATGCGGTCAATGTTAATTGCTTCGATTACGGAGGGCGGTTAACCCTTCGGCAATAAAGAGAGGGGTGGTTGCTGGAACAACCACCCCTCTGAGGTTGTTCGAATGAATGATTTTGAAGAGATCAAGCGGGCTGCTGATCTAAAAGCAATCATTTTATCCGAAACGGGTCTCCAGATGGGAAAAAACCATCTGGAGTCATGTCCGTTTTGTGACGGCCATGATTGCTTCAGTATAAACACGAAGAAGGAGCAGTACAAGTGTTTTCAGTGTGACACTGGCGGAGACATCTTTGATTTTATAGCAAAATATCATGGTGTTACTGAGCGTGAAGCCCTTCTCAAAGCTGCGGATCTGGTCGGCCACACCCTCTCTCAACACAAAAAGTCCGCAAGACTGAGCAAAAACGATAAACTTTTGCTCTCGGCTGCAGAATATTATCATCACCACATGCTGACCAACGGTGCCAAAAAGTACCTGATGGATCAGCGCGGCCATTCCATGGAAACCCTGGAACGTATGAAGGTGGGGTGGACTGATGGTAAGTTGCTTTTCAACCTGCAGGAACAGGGATTCACAATCGATGAAATCCTGGAATCAGGGCTGGCCCGGGCTGATAAAAAGAACCCCGGTCGCCACTATGATTTTTTCGGAAAAGGGCTGGCAATCTTCCCTCACTTCGAGAATGGCCGAGCCCTTCACTTCACCATTAAAGATCCCGAGAAAAAGCGGCCTTCCTACCAGCTCCCCGCAACACAGCGTCACAAGAAGTGGCGATTCTACAACCAGGATGCCCTTTTCAGATATGATGAATTGATTCTGGTTGAAGGGGAAAACGACACCCTTTCTGTCCTCGATTCAGGTGTCCGCCAGGTCATAGGGATGACTGGCCAGATATCGGAAGAGCAGATAAAGAGCCTGGCTGCACACTGCAAGAGCAAAAAACATCTCTACCTCTGGATGGACAACGACTTTGACCACTCAAAGCCGTATACAAAAGGGTATGGCTATATTCGCAAAATCTCCGAAAGCCTGCCGGGGGTTAATATCCGTATCTTTGTTTATCCTGGAAATTTCAATGATCCGGACGAATACCTGCAGCACCTCGCAAGAGACAAGCGCCGCAATGCAATCTGCCAGCTCCGCATAGAATCGGTTGATTATATCACCTGGGAAATTCTCCAGGCCGAAGCCAAAGCAACATTGGAAGATAAGGTTGAACACCTCAATCAGTTCAACCTCTTTCAGCAGATCAGCCAGCGCTCCCACATCGAGCAACAGGTTTATATCGAGAAACTTGAGGAGTTGGGCCTCAACCTGAAATCAATCCATCAGGAACTGGAAACCGGTGGCGGTCTTCGCCAGCGGATCACAGAATATCTGGAAAACCTCAATAGCAAACGGGATGCAAATCCAAACAGTATTGCCGATCTGATCCACGATCATTTCAGCGATGGTGGTCGTTTTTTCAGGGATGATGACGACAAGGTTTATCTGATGTGGCATCACAATATCTATGAAGTGTCCACCAATCGTCCCTTCAATGCCCTTATCAAAAGAGAAACAGGGTTATTACCCACGGAGCAGCCGGGCCGCTCTGTCTGGGAGTCCCTTGCTTCAGAAGGGTATAATTCGGGACGGAAAATTGATCTCGGTGGGTGGTTGCACACGGATCGCGGTGCCGATACGGTTTATATCAACCTCAACAGCTCCAATAATATCATCATAAAGATCACGCCGACGGCTATCGAAGAGATCCAGAATGGATTGAACCAGGATCATATTCTTTTGCAGAGTTCCAGCAAAATAAAACCATTCAACTACCTGCCGGAAACAACTATTGAGGAGGCTGTCTCCGAATTGCGGAAGCTGCTTTTCGATAATCTCTCCTGCGAAACTACCCAAAAGTATCTCCTGCTCTGCTGGTTTATTTCAACTTTTGTTTCTGATTTCAGTCCCCATGTGGCCCCATTGCTGAAAGCTGCAGGGGAAACCGCCTCCGGCAAGACCACCGCTGCCAGGCTTCTCGAGTATCTTCTCTATGGTGATGAGCACCTGGGTGAAATATCCGTTGCTGGTGCCTATGCGGACGCCAGCCAGAACCCCATGCTGGTGATTGATAACCTTGAAAATCAGGACATCAAACAGGAAATGCTCAAATTTCTACTTCTGGTGGCGACCAGGGGGAGCAAGGTCAAGAGGAAGGGCGGTACAGAATCTGGAGTTACCGAAGAGAGTCCGAAAGCCCTGGTCATGGTGACGGCCATCGAACCCTTTGTTAAATCCGAGCTCATAAACCGGACATTTGAAATCAGCTTTGCCAAACAATATCACAATGAAGGGTTTATTGATGATGAAGTGACCCGGCAGATCCTCAAAAAACGAGACATCATTCTTTCCGGTCTGCTCAAGCTCATTCAAAAAGAAATCCTGCCCAACCTGAAAAAGAGAACTGCCTATATTACAGCCCTGAATGTCGATCATAAAGGCCACAGCAAGGATAGAATGAACGCTTATCTGGCCTTGATGATGCTTATTTTAGATAGAACCCTGAATTATTGGGATGTGGGGCTCCACTTAAAGGCACCTGATATCTGGCACAACTGGATAACCACCCAGGACCAGTTGGCCCGGGAACATGAAGTCAGCTCAAACGATATTCTAAAGCTGCTTGACGGCCTGATCCGGGAGTACCGGCTCCGGATGAACGAACAGGAACTCCGGCCCCAATGTGTTTACGGGTATGAGGAAGAAGTTTATCAGTATACCCACCCGGAATACGGCATATCAATCACCAGGACACTCCCTAAATTTATCGATGATAACAGGGAACACACAGAGGCCTTTATTGAGTTTGAGGCCACCAGCAAAGATTTGACCTATGCCTTTACCCGTTTTTGCAAGAATAACGGATTGGCCAACCCCTATTCCTCAGCTGCTATTTTCGGTTCACGACTCAAGAATGACCGGAAATTATTAGTCAAGGGAGGCTGGGAGCTGGTTACAAAGGAGGACAATGGAACCTATTTCAAGGTTGTCAGAGGTCAAAGATATCTCAGATTTCGGCATCGTCTTATCAGATAACAGGAAGGAGTGGTGGTTTGTGTTGCAGGGTCTTTTATTTTATTATGCAATGTCGCATAATGTTTGAAAGGGGTTGTGATAAGCCACTAAAAGGTGAGTGTGGTGCAGGTGAGGGGTGCAAGTCTAGGGCAGGTGCAAGATCAAAAAACAAAATCCGGCATTGATCATGGTCGTATTTACCACCATTAAGCAAGAGGGAAAATTTATGGAGCATTTTCTCAGTACCTATGACCCTTGCACCACTTTCTTTATAAATATTTTTTATTTTAAAGGGTTAATGATGGTGCAGCCGGGGTGCAGGTTCGGGTGCATCGATGGTGCAGCAGTGGTGCAAGCTCCTTGGGGTGGTTTCAGTTGCACCACGATAAAACAACACTGTTTCAGTTAGATAGTAACAGGGTGCAAGGGTGCAGGTAAAGAAGATGCTTTCACAAATTCCATTTTAAAGGGGTATTTGCATGATTATTATCATTTATAAGCTAAGAATGATTTAGATGATTCAAATCATTTTTATGAAAAGAATCTTCAGAAAAAAAATTTTTCTCTATAAATAGGGTGTCTGGAGGCGCAAAATGAAGGGTTTTAGAAAAATCACCAAACGGCTATTTGGTAGAAAAAGTGCCAATCAGGCTGATTTTGGCATCATCGACGGAGAGGTGACGGATAATTGCGGTTCTATAGGGGAAGCCGTTGCTTTTGAAACGGAATTGGCGGAGTTTGAAGGTAAAACTATTGGGAATCATAGCAATAGTTTTGGAAGAGAAGCGGAGTTCATTGAACCGGATCCACCAGCCGACGAGTTTAGGGAGCCGGTTCCGCCTGCGGAGCAAATTAATCCCGATGAATGGGAGATACCGGAACCGTATCTTATCTATTTATCGGCCACCGGAAAGGCGAAAAGAACCATCCAGGAGTATCGCTGGGAATTGCTCTGGTGGAACAGGCAGACCGCTCTTGCAAGGCTCACCCTCCAGGACATGGAAGGGATCATTCACAAGGTGCATCCTTCCACGGCCCGGCGAAAGGTTGCGGCAATCCGCTCTTTTGCGAAATGGCAGCTCCGGGAAGGTTCCGGACGGCTGCATGGTGAGGTAAGCCAGGTCATACTGCCAAAGACACCTTCCAGGATACCCAAGGACAGAGGAACGGATGAATTTATGGATTTGTCCAGGTGTGCCGTGGATCTGGTACGGGCCGGAGACAGAAGAGGGGTGTGGATTGGGCTTATGGGCTGCTGCGGCCTGCGGATCTCCGAGATACAGACCGCGGAACCGGCACCGGGTAAAACGATAAAGGTCATCGGGAAGGGAGACAAGGAAAGACAGATCCCTGCTCCGGCCTGGTTAATTGAAGCCCTGGGCTGTGACACATATAAGAGATGTTGGAAGAAGGGACGGCATCTGATCTGGTCTGAACTCAAAAAAATGGGGATCAGGAAACCCCACAGCCTGAGACACACCTTTGCCAGCGAATTACGAAGAAAGGGTTATCCATTGGAAGAAATCAAAGTGTTGCTCGGACATAGCAAACTGGACACCACTATGATCTATGCCAACGTAGCCCTGCCAAACGATATCACATCGAGGTTGGGGGTGGAGCATTGAGAAAAACACTCGTATGTTTTTTGATCGTCTTCCACGGTTCGGTGCTGGCTGCAGAGCCTGAAAATCCGGCAATCCCTGAATGGCATCTGGCAAAATCGACCATGAAAGAATGTTATGACGGCTGGGATGTGGAGGTGACGGTTTCCGGAGGATATGAAACCCGGTATTACGAGAATGGCCCGGTGGATGGGCCTTTCGGTAACGCCGTTTTAACGGTACCGCTCTATTCCAGAAAAGAACGGCTCTCCCGGCAGCAATCGATAAACAAGGAGATCGAGCATGTTGCAGAGCTGTATGCTGATTTTGAAGAACAGAGCGCTTCCTATATGGCGCTTTCAGAAGAGAAGGGCTTGCTCAAAAAAGTGATGATAGACACTGGAGCACAGGGGATCACGGCCTATTACGATCTGATGAAGGAAATCGAGAAGGCCCGGGCAAAGCGGAACAGCGCGGCACGAAAGATTATGATGATTCTGGAGAACTGTGGATATGTGGAAGCAGATAAAGTTGCTGGGCCGGGATCGGCTCTTGGCGGAAGAGATCAGACCACGCCTCAAGGAGGGTAGGGGCTTTGTCCTTACCGGCACCCATGGTGCAGGAAAAACCGCTATTCTGGAATGGATCAGCGTATTTCTGAAAAAAGATGTAACAACCATCAGTGCAGAGTGGACCGTCAAGGAAATGCTGGTCCAGATGTGCCTGGATTGGGCGGTGGAGGTCAGGGACGATGAAGGGGCAACCAGAGGCAAGACAAAATGGCAAGTGGCATGGATGGAACGGGCACTCCTGAAGGAGACCGATAAATGGTTAATCGTGGACGATATCCAGAAAGTGACCCCCACCAAACTCCGAAGATTAAAACTGTTCCGGGATCGTGTGCGGATAATAGCCGCCGGAGTCCCGCCATTCCGACAGGAAGAACTGAAACGGCTCCTGTGGGGACTGCCGGCAATCCAGGTAAAACCCTTACCCACAGATGTCATGAACAGGATTGCCATAGCTGCAGCTCCTGTTCTGGAGTCACGAACACCAATAGGTGAGGCTGTCCATGCTTCCAGAGGGATACCTGGTCAATTGATTCATGCCCTGAGGGGTGAGGTTACCCCGGAGGCAAGAAAGGTGAGTGGGGAGGAGATAGACCTCTCCCCACTGATCCTGATCGGCCTGGCCGGAGTGATGATAACCCGATATGTTGCCATCGGCCTTGAATCCACTTCTTTGTATATGCTTGGTGGTTTGGGTATGGGAATAGGTCTGATAGTGAGATTTTATCTATTCCGGGGGATGGAGGCACAGCGAAGATGACCGGGCCAACACATATTGCCATAGCCCTTTCAATAGGCATGGTTGCCGGGGCCTCAAAAGTGCATCTGGGTCTGATCGCTGCAGGGGCGATACTTCCGGATCTGGATCACCCGCAGTCTTTTATCGGGCGTGTTTTCTTTCCGATTTCGATACCACTGAACCAATGGCTGGGACATCGAGGGGCCTTTCATTCCTTTTGGCTCTGGCTCCTGGTGTGTCTGGGTGGGTACTTCTGGACACCGGCATTTTTTCTTGGAGCAGGGGCGATTCTCCATATCTTGGCAGACTGCGGGACCGTTTCCGGAGTCCGGGCTCTGTCGCCCTGGTCGCAAAAGCTCTTTGTGGTCTTTCGCAGGTCCTGGAGAATCAAAAGCGGATCACCGCATGAAATACTGGTGCTCATATGTTTCGGGATGATCGCCTGGGGAGGCGGGTATATGGGAGCCGTGGGCGGTATCCGGGCCATGATCGGCCACGTCACCGGCGCACCCAAGATTATGATGGAGGAGTTTATCTCCAAGGGGCTGACGAAATGCAAGGTAAAAGGAAAATTCCGCTGGAACACCGGAGAGATTGAGGAAGGAGAATGGCTGATTATCGGCACAGAAGGGCAGACCGGCCTGGCAATGCGGGGCAAAGACAAGCTTATCCATATACCCAAGGACGGGAAGTTTCTAAAGGCAAGGTTGAAACCGTGTCCCAACAAATCAACCTGGGAACTGGTCCAGCTCAAGGGGTGGGCTGAGACTGAAAAAGATGTTTATTTCATGGATGGAAAAAAATGGCATATAGCACAAGAGGGAGAAGTGGTCTGGGGCCAGATTTTGGGCGACAAGATCGAACTGGAGAGTCTTTTGTAATCTTCGCCCCCTTGGGAGAAAGGGTTATTGAAATGATCTTTTTTCAGGGAGAAAAGGGCGAAGCTGTTAAGAGGGCCAGGGTGTATGCTCCGGCTGGTAATTTTAAGATAGTGGAGAGATGAGGTATGACAAAGAAGGAACTTGTTGAAGAAGTGGCAAAAGATGCGAAAATCAGCCAGGCGGCAGCATTGCTGGCGGTTGATTCCATGACCAGGAATATAATGAAGGGATTGAAAAAGGGAGATCATGTTTCCTTGGTTGGTTTTGGCCGGTTTTCGGTGAAAGAGCGAGCGGCCAGGAAGGGGAGGAATCCGCAGACTGGTAAAGAAATCCAGATCCAAGCCCGAAAGGTTGTTAGGTTTACACCTGGTCAGCCATTGAAAGATGCCGTTAATTAAAAGAGGCTAAGGCTATGTGTAGAGGAGATGTTGAGATATCATGTAATGACTATGACGAGTTGTTGAAGTGGGCAACGAAGTGGAATAAAGACCTTGCACAGAGCATTGAGCAAATCAGAATTGTAAAAAATAATAAAGAGGGGCACAAAACTGTTTTTCTTAGAAAAGAGGACATTACCAAGGAAGAAGCTGAAGCGTTTCTTGAATCACTGATGGAATCAGAGATATACGCCTATGATGAGAAAAGCTTAAAATACTTTTCTCATCTTGTTGAGGCATGGCGGCCTCTCGCTGAAGAATAATTGGTGTGGATACGCTAGATTCCCTTTGAACCGCTGCTGATGGATACAAACTTCCAGCTTCGACCATGTGCCCAGAAACGACATCTAGCCCAGATTCAGGTTAAAACTGTCACGGCTTTTACCACTTCCCGCTTTAGTTAGATAGAGTATCCGGGCAACAAACAAATATCAGTCTTGGTTCATTTATCTTTTTGGAATAATGCCATACCATCAGTACCTTTTGGTATGAATGCAACGTTTTCTGACAACTCTTCGTGCTCAATCTCAACTACAGCTAAATAACCTGTATCCAATGTTAGCTTTTCCCAGACAGGAAAATATGGTGCTAATTCTGCGTAATTGCCAATTCTATCCGTAAGATATTGATACATATCCCTTGACGGTAGAATCAGAAGACCTCCTTCAAGAACATTTTCAAGTAGTCCAATGGCAAGCTTATTTACCGCCCTGTGGCTTGAAGAAATATTACCAGTTTCCCATTCTACAGCAAAATATTTACCGTTATTCAATTTAAGGACGGCATCAACCGGACCTGGTTTTATTCGAGCCCCAAGAGCCATCGGATGTTCTAATATCCAACCCTGTTCTTCCAAGTGTATCATACAATTTGTTTTTATTGGCTTTACGCCATTTCCCTTTTTCACGGGATTCAGGGTGAATATGTCAGAATCGGGTGGCCATGAAACCTTTTTTATTGCATGATAAACATCGTGGAGCAGTGTTTCCAGCTCATCACTTTTTGGAAATGAACCCTTTGAAATTAAAACTTCAGTCCTCAATATTTTCATCTAGAATATCCTTTACCTTTTTTATCATTATATGAGGTTGCTCGTTTAATGCTTCGGCAATCTGTAATATTGATGTAAGAGATGGTTGCCTTAGTCCACGCTCAAGAAGTGAGATAAAAGTTCTGTCTAGGTTTCCCATCAAAGCTAGTTTTTCCTGTGAAATTCCACGTGCATTCCTGATTTCCTTGAGAACCTTTCCGTAAACTTCTTCTGGTTTCATATGAATCCCTCCAAATATAATATGGGCCAACTTACTCTCTTGACCGCACTTGGTCGACGGACTATAGTCTGCAAAGGTAAGGTTTGACTTTGTTTAACAAGTAGGGTTCAGTTGGAACAAATAAGAGAAATAACCAGGAAATTATAATGAAAAGACAGAATGCATTTTTTGAAGCACTTGGCGTTGATGCAACAAATAGTAAGGAGGTAACGCGACTTGCTGTAATTAGCGGCATTTCCGTTAAAAAACTTCGTTACTACAATGAACATCACCTGATGCCCTCTGGCACTGAGTTGGAGAAGATCATAGAAACAACCAATGTAACTAAGTTGAAGCTTATGTTGAAACTTGGTTGTGTTGATCATAATGTTGCAGGAATGCTAAGTGAACATGCTGATGAAATTATTACTCTTTTTGAAAAAGAGAAAAAACAAACAAAAGCCAAAAAAAGATTACAGCCTGTCTTTGAAACAAATCTAGGAAAGCTTTATCACGGTAATTGTATTGAAGTCCTGATGCAGATGCCAAGCAATAGCGTTGATATGGTCTTTGCAGATCCACCGTTTAATCTGAACAAATTGTATCCCTCTAACATAAATGATGACTTAAAGGCTGAACAGTATCTGGATTGGTGTGAAGATTGGATAGACGAATGTGTGAGGGTCCTAAAGTTTGGCGGAGCGTTTTTATTATGGAATTTGCCAAAATGGAATTCTGCTTTATCTAATTTTCTGAATGATAGATTAACTTTCAGGCATTGGATTGCTACCGACATCAAATATAGATTACCGATTAAAGGTAGACTGTATCCTGCACACTATTCTTTGCTGTATTATATAAACGGAGACAAGCCTAAAACATTCCATCCTGATAGGTTGCCAATGCAGGTATGTCCAAAATGTAGTGGTGATCTGAAAGATTATGGTGGCTATAAAGCAAAAATGAATCCAGCTGGAGTTAATATGTCTGATATCTGGATTGATATTCCACCAGTCCGTCATAATAAATATAAGCGTCGCGAGGGGGCCAACGAACTATCACTTAAACTGCTCGATAGAATAGTGGAAATGAGCACCGATGAGGGAGACATTGTCTTTGATCCTTTTGGTGGTTCAGGTACTACCTACATGGCCTCTGAATTGAAAAAACGTAAATGGATTGGGTGTGAAATCGGCCCAGTTGATGATATTGTTAACAGGTTTGACCACATCAACGAAGAGAGGGAAATTCTAAATAATTATCGTGATAATTTAAATAGTTTATTTCCAAAGCAGATCTTAAAAAAAAGAGAAAAGGAAGGGCTATGGACCTGTGAATCTGTCAGAAGTAAAGCTGCATTAAAAATGTCTACAACTACCTACACAGAAAACTCCATTCCCCAGCTTGCAAAGACCAAATGATTACAGGTTATACACAATCCGAGGTACGGAAAGTCCCCCCCGCACCCGCTCCGGCACGTCCTTTGCGTTTGTCTGCCCCGGTCGGCTGCAGCCCGGCAAACTGCCGCCGGTCTTCCGCTGCGCCCAGCTCAGCCAGCAAAGGCCCCGCCTCCACTCCTTCCGTGCAGGCTGCAGCGCTCCAGCTCCGCTTCAAGCCGGATCCCCGGTATCCCCAAGTTTCCAGCTTCGGCAGTGCACCTGGCAAAACAACACGCCAGGAGCCCTGCCTCTGTGCGTTCTGGTGGTAGACTCACCACCTGCTTAGTGTGGTGTCCACCGGCACATATTTTATAGCAGGCACAAAAAAATACTGCGCCCGCTATAAAAATGTGCGGAGGCCACACCCGATCCCGATCCGTGGCAGATCCAGGATCCTTTCTCCGGCCACGCACCCAGAAACTACACCTGGGAGCCTGTCCGGTACCGGCTTTGGTGAGTAAGCCCAAGTCCTGCCTAAAGTGGTGTCCACCGCAAAAGCGCGGAGGCCACACCTGACACGGATTCCGGTTAAAACTGTCACGGCTTTTGCATCTTCCCGCTTCAATTAAATGGAGTTTCAGGGGCAAAAGCTCACGCCAGTTTTACCGGTAAGTGTCCGCTTGCGCGAATCACAGTGGACGCGGGATACTGCCCCGCTTATGCCCCGGCCCGGTAAGTCAGATATGGGCAGGCATTCCGGGCCGGGGTATCTTTGGCCTGCGGCGCATGATAGAGGATCACTCCGGCCAGCACCGCCCCAGCCACCCGCCAGCACAACCCCAAAACACAAACCGCCATAGCCCACCTGGTGCTGCAATGCAAGGTCGGTTGTCCAGTAGGGCACTCCACCTTGCATTGCAGCACCAGGCAGGCTTAAAGACATGGCGGTTTTGGGGTTGCACTGTCGGGTTTGGCTTAGGGGCTCTTGCTTCTCCCGGCCTCCGTTCTGAAAGTTTGGCGTTGCACGCTCTGAAAAAGACAGATACCTCCGGTGGGGGGTTCCCTCTCAGGTTTGGCCAAAGTCCGTGCCAGTTCCGCCTGTCCCAGGGTATGTTTTTACTGTTTAGTACGCACTGTTTCCTTGCAATATGCGCCCTGTTTGGTATAATTATGTAAGCTAAAATATTTATTATATCAGGTGGTTTTATGGTTTCTTTCCCCTCCCGCACTTTGGCGCGTTGCTGGGCTGTTGCCTGTGGTGTCCCGGTTGCAGAGGCTGGGGCCGTTGTCTCCGGTCGCCCTGGGGCCTGGTCCTCGGTTCCCGGCCCTGCCGTCCAGGTTTCCTGCATGTTTTGCCATCGTTTGGGGCGGTGCGGCGGTTCACCTGGCGGTACCGGTTGCCGTTTCAAGCCCTCCCGCTGGTGGCCGGATCCGCGCTCCGGGCTGCCGGTTCAGCTCTCTCTTTTTCAATAAAAAAGTAACGAAAAGGTGTAAATAAACCTGTACTTTGTGCGTCCTTTTATGTTAAAATTACATAAAGAGTAAGGGAAAGGCCCTTGCCACATATTTTTTTGTACAGAGTGCGTACATTTAGTACGCACAGCAAAGGAGGTTTTTATGAATATGGCACACGAAATTACTCCGGAACAAATCACCCCTCGCTTTATCGCCGCCCTGGTCAAATGGCAGAAGAAAGGCCGCAGATCCGTAGACGTCAAGATCCCGCCTCTTTGGTTTGACGAGGAAGGGGCTGTTTGTACCGTCTGGTGCTACGACAGCGATTTAATGGAAGGTCGCTTTGTTACAAAAATTTCCGAGATCCCCACTACAAAACAGCTTGCCGAATCAAAGCGCCTGGCAATCGAAAAAGAAAGGGCCGAATTGCGGCAGAGATTAGCAGAAATGGAGGGCGAAAAATGAAATTACCGATCATTCAATCACCCCAGCTCGTAAAGCAAACAGAAATAGCCCTGGCCTATGCCCTTTTTCAACGGGAAAGGCACGGTAAACGGCTGGAACAGGTTGTTTTAGCCCCTGAAAACAAGCGGGGATACCTTGGGGTGTCTTCAATTTCCACCCCGCCGTGTGTGCTGTATTACTCGCTGACAAACGAGCCCAAGGAAGAAACGGATCTTCCTTCCCGCTTTGGATTTGATACCGGCCATATTTTAGAAGGATACGTTCTGGATCTGCTCCAGGCCGAGGAACGCCAGGGGGAATTATCCTGGCCGTATCTTCTCGCCCCTAGTGGGGTTATTAAGGGCCATTTTGATGGCAGGACGAAAAATCTTATGCAGGATGGGGCTTGTATTATCGAGGTGAAGGCCACCGGGGGGTATTCGTTCAACAAAAAAATAGAGGAAGGTGCAGACAACGGGCATATCGAACAGGCATTCGTTTACGCAGTCGGCAGCTCCTCCCCCTATTTCGTTATAATTTACTGCAATCGTGAAGCAAAGAAAAGCACTCCTTTTTATGCGGTGTTTGGTTTTCATATTCCGGACATGATAGCGGCAAAAAAGGCGGTTCAGGATCTGTTCGCAGAAAGATTCGATCCCGTTTTGTTATCCCTGCACCATGAATTACGGCCGGATCAGCCGGAAAAACCCCGTTGGGAGTTCGGCCCCAGGGGCTGGCGGTGCCGCCCCGATTCTTCGTACTTCACTAAAGGCGGGAAGGAAAATTTTACCGTTGGCTATTGCTCTTACCGGGGAACCTGTCCGGAAGGGCTGGCGTACCGCGAAATCGAAGAGGAAAGAAAGGTCGCAGCGGCATAAATAAAAGCGTCGCCCTGGGCATTGCCCCAGGGCGACAGCACAGCGAGGCACAGATTATGACTCTCTTTCAAAAAGCAGAACGAAAAAAAGCAAAACTCCGGCTCTCAATCGACGGGCCGAGCGGATCCGGGAAAACCCACTCCGGTTTACTGGTGGCCGGTGGCCTGGTACCGGATGGAAAAATATTTTTAATTGATACTGAGCGCGACAGCGCAACCCTGGAAACCGGAAAGCCGGGCATTCCTGATTTTTTCCACGCCCCCCTTACCCCACCGTTTACCCCGGCAAAGTATCGGGAATACATCGAGGCCGCAACTACGGAAGGGGCGGACGTAATTATAATTGATTCACTCTCTCATGCCTGGTCAGGCTCCGGGGGCGTGCTGGACATGCACGACACCGCAAGCAAGGCACAGCGGGGCGGGAACAGCTGGGCCGCCTGGCGGGAAGTGACCCCGGAACACAACGCCCTGGTCGATGCAATTTTACAGGCCCCCTGCCATATCGTTTGCACTATGCGGACAAAAACAGCATGGGAAGTGGTGGAAACCAGCAACGGCAAGAAGGCCCCGCAGAAAATAGGCCTCAAACCGGAACAGCGGGAAGGTATGGAATACGAGTTTACCCTTGTTCTGGATCTTGCCCTTGAAGGCCATATTGCAACGGCCAGCAAAGACCGAACATCCCTTTTCGATGGAAAACACTTTGTGCCTGGTATCGGAACTGGTGAAGAGTTGGCCGAGTGGTTGAACACTGGCCGGGATCCGGAAGAGATCAGCGCAGCAGCTCTCAAAAAACTGAAAGCTGCTGTCTCCAAAATTAAGGCCGTGCCCCATCTGGAAAACTGGTGGAAGGCGCATAGACCCGAGGCCGACAGACTGACCCCTGATGATCGGGAATGCCTGGTTACCCATTGTGCCGCCAGAAAAGAAAAGTTAATCGAAGAAGAATAAAGAATATGGGGCGGGCAAACCGCCCCTGGAGGTGATAAGATGATGGTTTATGACGTATTATTCAAACGCGGAGAAAATGAGGGCAAGGGAATCTGGATGAAATGTGGTATTGTCCTGCAGAAACCAAACGGCAAAATGAGCCTGAAACTTGATACTGTGCCGGTCGGTGGTGATTTTGACGGCTGGATGGTAATATCAGAGCGCAGGCAGAACAACAGCGAACAAGACAACGTGCCGGAGATCCCGCAGGGGCAGGACGTACCATTTTAGAGGAAGAGACCATGGAGCAGATACCGCTTGATGAATATATAGCAGGAGTTGAAACCCTGGTGCCGCTGGCCCAGGGTGACACCGGAGGAGCCAGGGTTGCCGCCCAGGTACTTTTATCCGCCTATAACGGAGAGGATTACCAGCTCAACATTGTTGATTTGGGACTCCTGGACGAAAAGCATTACCAGGCAGCGTTGGCTGTGATCCGGGGGAGGACAGAACTCCGGGCCGAACCTCACACCCTGATTTTTGATGGGGATAAGATATTCAAAACGTTGTGGCAGGACTGGAAGGGGTATCATGTCCAGCGACGAAGCCAGCTTTACGAGTAAAACGCGGCATGTTTTCTGTTGCTTACACCGGGCAGGGTATTCTCCTGCCCGGATAATCTGTTTCTGTTTAGGCGGCACTACTTATATTTAGGAATAAGGTAACATCTACATATCGCATTCCATGTTTCCTTGCCGTTGGATTCATTCTCAACAGTGTGATAAATATGCTTGTGTAACCATTTATTGCGCTTACACTGAATCGGCCACCGACTTTCTATTTTACCCTTCTTGATATATGTTATGATGGAAAATACTAAACAAATTATTGCATAGGAGATACATTATGAAAAAGGTAATCTTCATAGTAAGTATATTGGCAATGCTTACGGTATCAGCAATAGCACGTACTTGGTATGATGAAGATGGTAATGTAATTTCTGGTTCAATATCATCCGATGGCGTTTTCCTTACAGAGAAAGAAATTGCAGAAATTGAGGCAAAAGAAGCTGAAGCTCGAAGAAAACTGTCTGAATCCACGGTTACTACCAAGAAGACTAAAGAAAGAAATTATACCTCTCCATCTTCTGGTAATTTCACTCGATCTTATAGTTCAGTAAAGGCTTGTTATGATATAGCTGCTATGGCCCACCTGACTGCTATCAGGGATTCGTCTGTCAAAGAATCCAATTATGAGCATGGTGTGGCGACAATAGAGTTTAAAAGTGGTAGGATGGTTAACTATACTTGCCTTGACAATGTTCTCATGTTTACGGAAATACACAAATAATTACAAAATCAATGGCTATTTAAATGCGGTTTCTCGGGAGTGAGCACAATCCTGAGACAACCACCCAAAGTAGCACGATGTTATTGTAATGATTACCGGCCGTTTGAATAACCAGTGGAAATCTTATTGATTCCATCAAATTTTTATATATTAACTTACTACCGTATCAACGAACCATCACTCAAGTTGAGTCTGCATTGAATTCCTGTCAGATGCCTTACTGGAGAGAGTAACACAAACGAAGGTTTACGTTACCACCCGGCCCGGATCTCCGAGCCGGGCTTTTTTAGCTGTTATTCGGTAACGAAACTCAGTAAAGTAATCTAAGTAATGTTTTGAACCAGTTTTACGGGTTGCGTTACCATTTTGAGCAGACATCGAGGGTGCCGCCGGTCAGATCCGGACAAAAAACCTTCTCCCGGGTTGTGCCGGCAGCTGTTATGGATAAGTAAAGTTATGAGGTAACGAAATGAAAATAGGATACGCCCGAGTGAGCACCGGGGATCAAAACCCTGAGCTGCAGATCGACGCATTAGAAAAAGCAGGCTGTGAAAAAATATACACCGACAAAATCAGTGGAGCCAAAACGGACAGGCCAAACCTGAAAGATGCCCTGGGATATGTGCGGAAGGGTGATTGTCTGGTTGTCTGGCGGCTGGATCGTTTGGGCCGGAGCCTGAAACATCTGATAGAGGTTGTGGAAGGGCTGGAAGCCCAGGGAACGGGGTTTATTTCTTTGCAGGAAGGATTTGACACTACTTCCAGCGGCGGCAAGCTGGTTTTCCAGATTTTTGGAGCGCTGGCCGAATTTGAACGAAACCTGATCCGGGAGCGGACAAAGGCCGGACTGGAGGCAGCCAGGGCCAGGGGCAGGGTAGGAGGAAGAAAGGCCAAGCTGGACAGTGACCAGGTGGGCACACTCAAGGCCATGCACGAAAGCCGGAAGCATACCATCAAAGAGATATGCTCTGTTTTTGGAATCTCGAAGCCGACTTTTTACAGATATCTGGAGGCTGAGTAATGGAACTGACAGAAAAAGATGCAGCTATTGCCTATGCAAAGGCATGGAATGCACTGGATTGCAGTGATTTTCTCGAATTGCTGGCTGATGACTGCACCTACGAATCTCAATGGGTAACCAGCGCACTGGAAGGTAAGGAGGCAATCTCAAAATATCTTACCGGAAAAATGAAAACGGTAAAAACCGGGGGAGGGGCAACTGTACGTGCGGAACATGCACTTACCACTGTTCCCGCATTTTTAAGAGAGGAAGGTCGCGATTGTGTCGTGTTAACCCAATGTATTGAGAAAGAAGTACAGGTTGCCATTCTTTTCGAAGTTGCAGATGGAAAAATCTAAAGATATGATTGCTGTGCGCCGGAATTTTACCAGCCACAGGTAACTGGAGGCTGAATAAATAATTGATTTAATGGTGCTCATTTACAGTGAGCACCCATCTAGAAAATACTCAAAAAGTTTGCCCACTTTTCAAAGTGGCCGCCGGAGGCATCTGGAAGCAGTAAAAGTGGTTTTTTGTTGTGAGAAAGTTTTGCCAAAAACTTTTTTTGGAACAAAAAACCAACACGCCCCTCATCATTAAGAAAAATAGGTTCAGTCAAGTAAAAAAAGTTCCACTGAATTTGATTGAAAATCTATCCCTCGGTTGATCGATCAGGGATATTGAAACACTCTTTTTTTACTTTACTGGTTCTATTTTTTTTAATAGCCCCGCCGGGTCTTTTTCCGGCGGGAAACTTACCCCGGCCCGGAACACCTTGCCCAGATCTGACTTACCGGGCCGGGGCATAAGCGGGGCAGTATCCCGCGTCCACTGTGATTCGCGCAAGCGGACACTTACCGGTAAAACTGGCGTGAGCTTTTGCCCCTGAAACTCCATTTAATTGAAGCGGGAAGATGCAAAAGCCGTGACAGTTTTAACCGGAATCCGTGTCAGGTGTGGCCTCCGCGCTTTTGCGGTGGACACCACTTTAGGCAGGACTTGGGCTTACTCACCAAAGCCGGTACCGGACAGGCTCCCAGGTGTAGTTTCTGGGTGCGTGGCCGGAGAAAGGATCCTGGATCTGCCACGGATCGGGATCAGGTGTGGCCTCCGCACATTTTTATAGCGGGCGCAGTATTTTTTTGTGCCTGCTATAAAATATGTGCCGGTGGACACCACACTAAGCAGGTGGTGAATCTACAACCAGAGCGCACAGAGGCAGGGCTCCTGGCGTGTTGTTTTGCCAGGTGCACTGCCGAAGCTGGAAACCTTCAGGTAAGGGATCAACAAGAAGTTACGATCTTCGATCTGGCAATATTAACGTGTAAATGAGTATTGTGTTTGAATGCATAAGCAGAAAGAAGAAAACAAGAAGAGACCTCCTGTGGTAGAATTAGCTTAGGAGCTGACCGTGACAGCATAAAGCCGCACAGAATCATTAGCCACAAGGAGGTCTCTTATGAACAGTATGCATTATATTGGATTTGACATCCACAAAAAGGTTATCAGTTTCTGTGAAAAGCGGATTGATGGAACTACTGTGGATCAAGGAATGATTCGAGCCACGCGAGACAGTTTAACTGATTGGGTTGCAAAACGAGAAACCTCTTGGGTTGGTGCAATGGAAGCCACTCTGTTTACCGGGTGGATATACGATTACCTGCTACCATATGCCCAGGAACTAAAAGTTGCTCACCCTGAGATGCTCAAGGCAATAACAGCCGCCAAGAAAAAAAATGACGCGGCCGATGCGGAGAAGATCGCAGATTTGCTTCGCTGCAACCTCCTCCCTGAATGCTACATGGCCCCGGAGGAACATCGCAACCTACGTCGCATTCTCCGTTACCGGAACCTTTTAGTCAGAGAAGCGGCAAAGATGAAGACCAAGACTGCCACCCTTTTGATGGAAGTGGGAGCGGAGTATAACAAACGACGCCTTCACGGGAGTAAATATTTTCAGGAACTGCTCAGTACCCTGGAATATGTACCCGAATCGGTACTCAACCTTCTACAGATGAGCCGAAGCAGCATGGAATTCTTTGACAGAATGCAGAAATCACTTATCAGTGCACTTGGCAATAATCCGCAGATCAGTCAACGAGTTGAGTTATTAAGGAGTATCCGGGGTATTGGTGAGGTAACAGCTCTTACCTGGGTGCTTGAAATCGGAGATGTTTATCGATTTGGCCGTATCAACCAGGCGGTCAGTTACTGTGGACTATGTAGCGCACAGAAAGAATCAGCAGGGAAAGAGATTCGAGGACCGCTATCCAAGAAACGGAATAAACATTTACAGACCGTACTGATTGAGGCTGCCAAACTGGCGCCGCACTGGAACCCTCAATT